>NZ_JBEZWX010000001.1:0-23189 GCF_040637635.1 Streptomyces sp. NPDC028635
CGCGCGGTCTGCTCCGCAGACGCGACGCGGTGCCGCTACGCGGCACTTCCGGCGCGGAGCGCCGGAGCACCCCGGCTCCGCCCGGGGGTTGGGGCGCCACTCCGTGCCGCCCCAACTGACCAGCGCTCCACGCTAGTCAGAGAGTCTGGCCGCTCCGCGACCAGACCGAAAAGCGCAGCGAGAGGGAGATGGTCGGTGCCGCAGGTCCCGCCTCCTCGACCTGACAGACAGCCACCCTCCCTCGTAGTGCGTCAAATTGATACCCAGCTAGATTCTGGGATGACAGCACATCCCCTCCCCTACCCCTGAGGCTGCATCAATTCCCTTCCGGGCTAAGTTCTGAGTTCACACCACACCCCCGCTCCGCCGCGTCGTGAATGGCACGGTGGGCCCCGCCCGGAAATTCGTCCGTATTTCCCTGAGAACATCGCAACAACCCTGTGCTTCCCCTGCCCCGCTACGCCAATTACTGGAAAGCGACACCGGGCTTTAGGCGGCAGCTTCGTTGTGCGACAACTACCTCGAGGTGGTGCCGTCTTTGGCAGGATGCCGCCGGAGGGGGTGTTCATGGTCAAGGGGCCGTACAGCCATGGGAAGACGCAGGAGGAAGTCCTCCGCGAGGTGAGAGTCCACATGACTCGTATCAGCCGGCGTCGTAAGCGTTTTGAGTCTGCGGGACAGCACGCCCTGCGTGATGTGCGGAGGCGTGTCGCTGAGGCCGTCGCGGCCGGGATCAGTGCCGAGGAAGCCGCTGCGATAACGGGTTACAAGCTCCAGACGGTAGCGCGGTGGCTGATCAAGCGTAGGACTGCAGTGCGGGTGGTGCCTGTCGATAGGGCGCGTGAGCAACTCGATCGGATCCGGGAGTGGCGGCGCCGTACTGCTCGGGATGAGTTGAAGATCTCGGCCAGGGCGCGGGCCCTCGTACGGAGGGCGGTGGAGGCGGGCATCGGGGTGGAAGAGTTCGCCGAGGTGACCGGTTACTCACTGAAGACCGTAAATAGATGGTTTGCATCGGTTCACCGTGCTTTGGAGCAGCGGCAACGGCAGCGGGAGCTCGCGGCGGCTCGTCGGGGTAGGAGGCGCCGGCCGCCGCAGCACCTGTCGCCTGCCGAGCGCGAACGCTGGCTGGCTGAGGCGGAGAGGCGGCGCCGACGGGCTCGGCAGAGGTACGGGTTGAAGTCGGGATGGAGGCGAGGAGCGCGTAGTCGTCAGCTCGAGGTGCCTGCGGCGAGCGCTCGGCGGTTGAAGAAGCCTTCAGCAGGTGGGGCTAAGCAACACCGGAAGCGGCGGCAGAAGTGATCCCCGCCACACGCGCGTGCTCGCGCGCGTGGACGTGCGCACGCGTAGCGGCAAGCATATTTGCTACTGGCTGGTAAGTAGGCAGCTGTGGCGGCTGAGGTGACGGACCGTCTGGGGCTACTGTCGACGCACTCCCAGCAGCTGAACGTCGGGACGGCTGTGCAGCCGCTGGGTGTGCCGGCCGCGGCTTGCCTGGCTGAGCCTTGGCAGGCAGATGTTGCTGGCAGCAGTAACGCCCTCAGCACAACCGGCTGAGGGAACGAGCTGGGGCCTGCTCGTCGGAATCTTGGCGGATCGTGGCGAGCAGGCCCCCGGACCCAGAAGGGCCCATGTCCATGACGGTACACAGCGACGGACAGCCCGTGCCCGCCGCAGACAGTGCGTTGGCACACATGGGGAGTGCCTCAAGCCCTCTGCAACGAGTTCAGACCACGACGGTCAAGATCCTTACCGTGCTGCTCGCGATCATGACCGGCATCGCCGCAGCGTTGGCCGCCTACATCGTCGGCTCTCACCTGACCAAGGACGCGGCGGACCCCATCATCTGGGCAGCCACAACATTTCCAGCGACTACCGGCCTCGTCGTGCTCCTGTTGGAGAAGACCGGCCTCCTCGCATAGCGCCCCAGAGGCTCTCGAAGCGCTGTACGGCGTTCTGACGGCCAAACGGAAGCGCCATGTGGGTTGGTGTCACTGAGGGTCCGAAAGCCCGGTGAGTCGGCTGTGTGGCCCCTTCAACGGCCGGCTATGAACCCGTCGCATGCCTGTGGCGTTAAGGAGCGCCTGCACTGCACGTTTCTGAGGCGCGGGAGACGACAGACAGTCGCCCGACCAGGTGGCGACAACGAGGGCGTCCGGCAAGCCACCGGGCACCTCGTTCCCCGCCCAGACGCGGTGTGGCGGAGGCGAGGCGATGGTGCCGGTCAGGCAGCACATGGTCAAGCCTCGGAGGAAGGGCGCGAAGGACGACCTAGGTGACGACCCGCAGTGAGCTGCCGTATACGCGACGCGGAGCTCACTGCGGTCGCCCTCGTCTGAGACTGCCCATGGCTGCTGGGCTGGTAGCGGCACTACTCGACGCAGTTGGCGTCCTGCCAACCGGCGAGGCGTGCTGGTCGAGGGTGATGACCTGGCAAGTGGCTGCCGCTACAGAGGAATCTGGGTACCCGGGCGCAGTTGTCCATCGAGCAGCAGGAACGACCGTCCGGGGCACCAGTGGGAAGCTGGAGGGGCTGCACAGGTGGGTCCGAGAGGGGACACGTGAGTGACGAACAGCTTGGCGCGTGGTGGCTTCCACATGCGCCGACTCTGCGGGTGCCTGGGTTGCTGACCCGTACAGAGGACGGGTGGCAGTTGAACCTCATCGGCACCCTGATGGCAGACGCGGGTGGCTGGGACGGCCTGCATCTTGTCCCGCCTCACACCATCTGGGGGTCCTGCCACGGGGTTCCGTACACCCTCCTGCAGTGCTTCCTGGTCGACGAGGTACGTGGACCAGACCCCAGCTTGACTCGCAGTGCCAGCGACCAGTGGACCATGACGTGGCGCGTCGAACGGCTTGTCCATGGAGCTGAGGTCACCGAGGCGGCTCGCTTCTCCGTAGCGGAGTTCGAGATCACCGGTCTGCCAGCCTGGTGGCCTCCGAGCGGGTTGCGTGGCCCGCAGGCGCGTGCCGGGGCCTACGCCGCGCCCGACGACGTGACCAGCCTCCTGGACGACGGAACGATCAGCATCGGAGTCCGAGAGAACCGCCGTTTCGGCCGCCGGGTGAGATCCCTGCGTGAACGCGTGGTGGTGAGGGCCACCAGGAGTTCAGGCTTCACCCTGGACCAGTTGGAGAAGGAGATCGTGGGCCCTATGCGGGCCCTGATCGCCATCGGGGTCGCCGAGCCGGTCAGCGTGTTCAACCTGCGTGTCGTACCCAAAGATCCCCTCACGGAGGACGGAGGGCCGCGTTTCCTCACAGTCGACCCTCACGACGGTCAAGAGCCCGAAGAACCTGCACCGACAATGCAGGCTCCACTGCCGCTGTCCCCTTCCCTGGATGGCATGCCATCGTTCATCCCGGCGTGGCTAGAGCTGGCCCGCCGCTGCTCCGTTCCGTTGGACGCTGTGGAACCTCACCGACGGTCCGGGTCCCTGCAACTGCAGCTTCTCGACGTCGTCAACGCAGCCGAGACACTCCACCGCGCTCTCCACGAAGAGCCGGCGGAGCATTCTTTCGCGGAGCGCGTGCGTAAGGCTCTCGATGACGCGGGAGGCTTCAACGCTGCCCAGCGCCGCGACGTACGTGACGCAGTCAAGGTATTCATGGGCATCACGCTGGAAAAGCGCCTCCTGGTCCTGGCCGAAGAACTCGGGCCCGAGGTGTGCCAGTGGCTCTTCAACGGCACAGTCAAACCGTGGGCCTATGTGACAGCCCGCATCCGCAACGCCCTGAGCCACGGCTTCACCGCCGCCGACGGAGTCCACGAAGATCCCGGGGCCCTCGCGGGCGCGCTGTACCTTACCGAGGCCGTCATCACGCTCCGGCTCCTCACTGAGGCCGGCCTGCCTGCAGGCGCGGCCCTGACCACACAGCTCAACAGGCACCTCGGGATGCGCTCTCTGGCCAAGCAGAGCATCGCCGACTGGCCCGCACTGGCCCACCGCATCAGCCCAAGCCAGTGGCCGCAGCCCGAACGCCCAGAGGAACAATCGGCATCACCGGAGTGACGGACGCGACACGCTTTCGCCGTGCGCGGGGCCGGCGGTGTGGCCCGCTCCGGCTGACGCTGGAACGCCGCGCCGGGCCCGGCGCCTTGAGGCACGCGCTGGAGGTTGATCCGGTCCCCAGATCTTTCTCAGGGCCTGGTGGGTGTGGGCGAGGGCGGTGCCGTGTCAGCTGGTAGGCCGGGCAACGTGTTTGTCGGTGCCGGCGGCGCGCCTGCTGGTGTTACTTGCGGCGCGTTGCGTGGGAAGACGCTGGGGTCTTTGTCCCACAGGAGGTACAGCGCGGTGAGGATGCCGAGGCCTACGAGGATGGCGGCCCCGAGGCGCGGGTTGCGGTAGGCGATGTATACGCCTACGGCCGCGAGTGCGAGGGCGATGATGAGAAGCAGTGTCATGGGTGTGTGGTTCCTCCTTGGTCTCGTAATAAGGACGGAGCCAGGGGCCTGTGTTTTGCAGGTGATTGCGAACGATGAAGGGCCCGGACCTCCAACCCCGGTCCGGGCCCTTCGCGTCAGCTTTTCGGGATTCTCCTACTTGTCCCCGACTGACACTCGAGGACTATTCCCCCGTACCTTGGCTCCCGACTAGCTGATGCAACAGTTGTTTTGCTACTGATGGCACCAGCAGCGCTGCCCACCGGGGCAGAATCCGTGATGCATGTTCCCTCCACTGTCGGACTCACGGTCTAACGGGGACCGCGGGTCGGCTGGTATCGCTGAAACTGTTCAGCGATAGTTTGTATGAAGCTGGTGGATGCTCTGCTGAACGCTGGGTCGTTCGGCAGAAAGATCGAGGGCGAGTTCATCGACGATAGCGACGGCCACTTCGTCGCGCGCATCGGCCGCGTGGAGCCACCACACGTATGCTGCTATTTCGTCGTCGACCTGCTCTACGATCTCTGCAATCCTTCTGAGTACACCTCCCTTCTCCTTCTCCTCGGCGGCTGCGGACAGCAGGAACCGCAGTTCCTCCAGGAGGTCCTCCCGTGTCGGGGGAGTGATCCATGCCTCCTGGTCACCTTCCTCGACCGCGGCCGACTGCGGGCAGCCCGTGCTGGTGGCTGCACCGCAGTCGGCCGCGCCCCGGGCAATCCCTATGGACGAGAAGAACTCGTCAAGGAATTGCCCGGGGTCGGGAAGGTCGCCTGAGGAAAATCGGGAGCTGAGCGCCAAGGTGAGCCGTTCGGTGACGTCCACGATGGCTTTCTCCCTTCTACTTCTCCTTGTAGGCTTCCTCAAGAGCCTTAATGGCTCTCTTTTCGTAGCGCCGGGCGGTCGCCTCAGAAACACGGAGGACGGCTGCCAGCTCTGCGAATGTCAGCTCCTGCGTGAAACGCAGGTGGATGACCAGACGCCATGTCGGATGCAGGTTCTTCAGCAGTTTGAACAACCTGGCATCGTCCTCGACGCGCGAGTACCCGTCTTCGGTGACGGATTCTTTCCTGGCCTCTTTTTCTTGTCGCAGGGTCCGCGTCATTTCGCTACGAGCTATATCCAATGCGGCATTGAATACGGCCCGGTAGGAATAACCTGGATTGTTCAGCACGACATTCCTGAAGTCCGCACTGGGCCACGATTTCCAAAACCGGTACCAAACGGTTTGGACCGCATCCTGTGCATCCCAGAGGTTGCCAGTGACGCGGTATGCGGCTCCGATGAGGCGTCCCGTGTTTTCTTCGCAGTGCCTGACGAAGTCGGCACGGGCTTCCGGAGATATCGCCTCTGCGGCCAGAGTGGCTTCCTCTCGCCCAGAGTTCAGATCCGGCGTGGCTGCCGGTTCTGCCGACTCGTCAGGAGGATGAGGGCCTTGGTGCGCCTCGTCCTCCTGTGAGTCTTCGAAGTGGTCGCCGATGTCCACCGACGGCCCCTCCTTCCCGGGGAGACCGGCTCGGGCCCGTGTCCCCAGAGGGCACCGAGTCCGATGGGCCCAGGGTGGGAAACCCGGGGCTTGTAAAGCAGGACGAAGCAGAGCCACGGTTCCTGTCACCTCCTGCCAAGATTTTTTACGGCACCCTTCGGTTCTCCGCACGGGCGACGCCCGGCGACCGGCTCGTGCGCCGGCGACCCGCCCAAGTCCTGCTGGAGGACGGGCCGCAGTAGGCTGCCTCGCGGGCCCTGCCCCGCTTTCAACCGCCCGGGAGATGCGGGCAGGGCCCGCACGTACGCCGGGAAGCCCCGTCTCATCGCTGCCGCTTCAGCCGAGGTCAGGCGGCGAAGCCGATGTTCGACACGAACTCGTACTGGTCCCGTGCGGAGCCGAGGTCGACGACGGCGTCGGATACCCATGCGTCATCGAGGGCCTGGTCGTCGCCGGCGGCCCAGGCGTCGACGATGCGGTCCCAGTGGCGGACGTTGAGGGTGCGGTAGCTGAGCGCGCGCTGGCGCGGCCCGGGGACCTGGGACTGGTTGAGCGGGTGGAACTCCACGCGGGTGCCGCGGCCGCTGCGGTTGAGGCGGGCGAGCAGGCAGCGGGCGACGTTCTCACGCCGCACCAAGCGGTACGCCTGCTCGATGCGGTTCAGGTTGTTCTTCGATGGTGTGCGGGTGCCGGGGCGCGGATGGTGCGGTCGGTGGCGGTGAGCCCGGCCTCGCGGGCGGCGGCCCGGGTGCGGTCGGTGCGGGTGAGGTAGTGCAGACGGGCCAGCAGGCCGCGCCGGGCGGTGATCGGTGTGGCGACGAAGCCGGCGAGCGCGTCGAGCTGGCGGGCGACGGCTTCGTGTCCCTTGATGCCGCGCGCGCCGTACCTGGCCAACACGGCAGGAACTCCTGATACCGGTCGAGCCAGCCGGACACCCGGCGAGCCGGCGGGAGGGCGGCCCCACCGCGGACAGAGGGTGGTGGGGCATGGGTGTTTGCCGCTGTGCGCCGATTCCATGCGCCACTGTGCGCCCTGACGCTGCTTCGCATATCCGCTCAGACTGGGGCTCGTGTACTCGAACGGCTTCCCCGATGGGGATCTACGAGGTCCTTCCAACAGAGGGAGTTGTTGCCACCAGTGCCCAGGAACGTGGACTTCTACATTCCCTTCGAGCTTCGAGTCAATCCGGAGACGGCCCAGGCGCGCACCCGGCACGAGGCGTGGGTGAAATCGAGCGGGCTGCTGCCCGGTCCCGAGTTCTACGGCCTCTATGAGGCGTGGGACTTCCCGAAGCTGGTGAGCTACACGTACCCGACGGCCACGGGTGCACGGCTGGACTTGGCGATGAACATGATCGGGCTGTCGTTCGTCTGGGACGACCAGCACGAGAGGCTGTGCCAGCGCGACCGGGTCAGGGCCGTGGCGCACTCCCGGGAGATCATGTCCATCTTCCACCAGCCGCTTGAGCGGTTCACCGGGCCCGAGGTTGCAACGACGGTGCGGCTGTGGGCGCAGCTGTGGCGGGAGCTGTCGGAGGGGATGTCGTCCAGCTGGTGGTGCCGGGCCGCTCAGGGCTGGGAGTGGATGGCCGCCAGCTTCCCGCAGCAGGCACGGGATCATGCCCGGCCCGTGCCTGGCCTGCGCCATTACAGCCAGGTGCGCAGGGGCGTCGCGGGGGTGGAGCCGACCTTTGCCTCGCTCGAGGCGATCTGGGGTTGCGAGGTTCCCGCGCTGGCGTTCCACTCGCCGCAGGTGCGGCTGATGCACGATGCGATCGTCTGGGCGACGATCTGGTGCAACGACGTGTACTCCTTGGAGAAGGAAGAGGCCGACGGCGACGTCGACAACATCGTCCTGGTGCTGGAGAACGCCCGGTCGTGCTCCCGGAGGGAGGCCGTGGACGAGGTGGTGTCCATGGTCAAGGAGGAATCGTGTACGTCGGAGGGTGGGGAACGCTGGATCTATGGACCGCCGCTAAAGCGGCGTTCGGGGTGGTCCAGGCCCGGGCCTGCGCCTTCGCCGTGGCGCTGCTGGCCGGGATCGGGGCCGCCCGGCTGCAGGCCCCCAGCAGCGGGGCCTGGCCGCGCTGGTCGGGCGGGAGTTTCTGGCACTCGGCCGTGGGGGCATTCCACAGGCAGTGGTTGACCGTGCCGAGGTGGAGGTCAGCGAGCTCGTCCCGAAGCAGGGTGATCTCCAGGCGTGCCTCAGCTCGACGACGGAGTCCATCGATCCCTGCCCCCCGCGCACGCGGGGGTGGCCCCGCCTGCGACTCTGTCTACTCGGACTAGGGCGTGTGCCGGAAGTAATCTAGGTTGGCTGGCGTGGCTGGGTGGGGGCGGGGTTATCGATATGTCGGACCGGTCGAGCTGAAGGCTGCGGTCCGGCCTGGTGACGGCGGGCGACGGATCGGTTCGGCGGCTGACTTCAGTGGCTGGATCGTGGAGCAATCCGCGGCGGAGCTGGCCGAACCGTTCACCTTCGTGGTCGGTATGGATGGTTTGCTTCGGGTGGCGCCACGGCGAAGCGAGCACGTGGCTTGTGCCAGCGGAGACATGGTTCTCAGTGCTGGCGAGATCAGCTTTGGGCGCGAGGCAGACCGGTGGACCGTGAGCGAGGTCAGCAACCAGTCCACCGGGTACTGCCCGGACGTCAACTCCTGGGCGGAGGTCGCCCGTGCTCTGGACGCTATAGGGCTCCAGCGGCCTTCCGGTTTCACCCACGAGGTTGTATTCCGGCGGTGTCCCGACTGCCAGGAGCACAACATCGTGCGTGAGGACGACTTCGTCTGCGTTTTCTGCGGCAGCGATCTGCCTGCGGCATGGAACGTGGATCCCACCGCGTGACGGCAGGGGTTACAGCCACTAGTTCGGGGGTGGTCCCGGTCCCCTACTGCGAGAACTGACCGAGATTCGTCTCGTCTGCTCCCCGCGCGTGCGGGGATGGCCCCATCCGGGCGATCTCCCCGCCCGAAAAGGAAGCCTGCTCCCCGCGCCCGCGGGGATGGCCGTCCTCGACGAGTACAAGCCCTACCTGGACGAACGCCTGGGACGAGGGCTGCATACGCCTGGAAGCTCTGGGAAGAGATCGTTCGCTTGGGCTATCGAGGAAGCTACGGCAGGGTCAGCGCCTACCTGCGAGAGAAGCGCCCTTCGCCACGGCCGGTCACCGCGCCACCGCCGGCACCCCGCTCGGTGACGAGATGGATCCTCAGCCGACGCGAAACTCTGACCGAGTCCGAACAGCCCAGGCTCAAGGCCGTCCTTGCCAACTGCCCCGAACTCGACGCCCTGACCGGTCGCGTCCGATCCTTCGCCCAGATGCTCACCGAGCGCCAGGGCGAACGGCTCCCGCAGTGGCTCGACGTCGTCCGTCAAGACGATTTGCCCAGCCTCCACACTCTCGCAGCAGGTATCGACCGAGACCGCGACGCTGTCATCGCTGGCCTGACGCTGCCCTGGAACTCCGGTGTTGTTGCAGGCCACGTCAAAAGGATCAAGATGCTCAAGCGGCAGCTGTTCGGCCGAGCCAGATTCAGCCTGCTACGCAAGCGCGTATTGCTGGCTACCTGATCAACCACCCGATTCTCGGTGATAGGACTTGCCTCCACGGAAAGATGATGCGGGGGGCGAGAGCATGGACGCAGTAGTAGCGATCAGCCTGATCCGTATAGCCGCTGTCAGACTTGGCCACGGAACCCTGGCAGCGCCCCTCGGACGCTTATCTGGTCCAGTTGGGCCTGGACGCCCTGATGGCCGACATCGAGGCTCCGTCGCTTCCCTTGCTGGCTGGCCTCGCGCGTGGTGAGCATCCTCAGGCCCGAGAGCTGTTTGACCTTGTGCTGGAAGAGTTGGGTCTGCTGCCGCTGACCTCGGACGATCTTGCGAAGGCGCGATGGACCGCAGCCCAGTGGTGGGCTGGCCAGATCGTGGCGTGCCAACTCGATCCCGTGCACGGAGCGAAGCTGATCTATGGAGAAGCTGCAGCCGAACTCGGCTACCCCGATGTGCTGCAACCCATCGTTGATCTGGCGACAGCGCTCGACCTGCCGAACGATCAACCTTCGGACCAGCAGCACATTCGCGACCGGGTCACCTCCGCGGCGCGAGACTTTCTCGCCACAGAAGCGCACCGGAGCCACAGCCTTTGAGCTACGTCGCATGACCCCGTGACCGGTTCACGGAAAGCGAGCCAGAACCCGTTCTCATGGACAAAGCCAGGGGATAGTCCCGCCACCCGCATCATCACCGCGTTCATGCGGCCCCGCTCCCCGCGCACCCGGGGATGGCCCCTGGCAGGCGCGGCGCCAATCCAGCCGGTTGGCCTGCTCCCCGCGCCCGCGGGATGGTCCCGCGATGATGCTTGCGTCGATGCCGACTGGGAACTGCTCCCCGCGCCCGCGGGGGTGCTCCCGAGATCGCCGCGAACACCATCACCTCGCCCGCTGAAGCCGATCAGCGAGGAGTGCCTGGGCTCGGAGAAGTACCAGCTCAGTCTGCGTCACCTGCTCCGCGCCCGTGCGGGGATGCTCGTCGGAGTGCTCAGGCACGTACGGATGAACGTACTCAGCTCGACGTTCAGTAACGCGGGGGCTTGGAGGATTTCGGGTGGCCCCAGAGTGCGACAATCTGGCCGTGTCTGAAGAGTTGTCGCGCTGGTATCGAGGCCGCCTGGTCGTGGGGCCGTTCACGCCGTTCGAGATCAGTGAAGTCGAACGTCTCGAACGGGAGATCGGGCTCCCCCTGCCGCGTTCCTATCGCTCATTCCTGGAGGCGGCAGGCGGGGGGAATCTCACGTACTCGGTCCGACTGTCGGCTTGCGACCCGGAGCCGCTCCAGAGTTTCGACGGCCTCTATCAGCTCGGCCGTGACAGCGACGGCGGATACGGCTGGAACACTCTTCTGGGCGAGTACCGGCGCAGCCGTGAGGGGTGGTTCGCCCGTGAGGTCTCACTGGCCGGCCATCTCCCGATCGCCCGCAACGGCGGGGGCGACACGCTGTTCCTGGACCTGAACCCGGCGACCCATGGCCGGCTCCATGCCTTCGTGCATGGCATTCTTCACCCGGGATACCTGTCGAAAGGGGTCTTCACCAAGGTCGCTGACGACTTCGACGCCTATCTCGATAGTCTGGTCGTCGATCCGGACCTCGCTGAAGACACCTGGGCCGAGGTCGTTGACACTGACTCCACCGACCCTTGGCGGCGGGCCGTCGAGGAATGCCTGGACAAGGAACTGCCGGGCTGGCGTGCTGAGCCGTGGGCGGCGGCCTGAGTGCCTGGGCCGGGCGATTGATCAAGCGACGTTGGTGTCGCGTTCGATCGCGGCGAGCCGGCTCTTCACCGGTAGCTCGGACCGTTGATAGACACGACGTCGCAGTCGCGCAGGAGCCGGTCGACGCGTCGATCCGCCTTCGCATCAGGCAGTGACAGACCGCTTGCGACAGCCCTACCGCAGGCGCAGGACCGAAGCACTCCACCCGAGGGCCTCGGGTGTGTGCCAGCGTGGCCTCTCACCTTCGCGAGCCATGTCCTGGCCTGCGGCGAACGCTTGCTGATGGGCTGGGTTGCGTTCCAGGACGCGCTTCCACAGCTCACGTGCCTGCGCTTGATGACCGGAGCTAACGAGGAACTCGATCAGGTCCTGGGCGAAGCCCCACGCAGTGAGTAGGGCATCAGGAGCTGTCTGCGGGAGTTGTTCGGGATCGGCTGAGCCAGCAAACCACGGGAGCGCGGTGCTGCGCAGGTGGGTGGCGCACCGCTCCAACCTCGCCCAGCGCTCCTCGGGACGGGTGAGCACCACGACGTGCTCGCTGGACATGTCCAGGAAGCTGGAGGCGCAGACGATCGCCTCGACGGATTCGGGACGGCTAACGGTCAGATCTGCGTTGGCCCGGCGCCACGCAGCCAGACCGTCATCGAAAACGGTCAGGCTCGCCACGATGAACTGGATCAAGTGTCCCGATCGGTTCCACTTGCTCGTCTCCAGCGTGATCACCTCGCGGCGTCCCGCCCCGCGCCGCTCCAGCCAGTGCCGAGAGCTGACCCAGTTGAACTCGTCGAGCATCAGTGCCAGACACGTGGCCCCGTTCTGGACAACGTCAGTTGGCCTTTCCATCTGTGTCAGGCGAGCAATGTGGCCATCGGGCTGCGGCGACTCCACGTCGCTCATGATGCCGCACGATGATCCGCCGGACAGAACCTGAACGCGGAGTGAGGAAGCCGCCGGCTATGTGGCGAGCTCGCGCGATGTCTGCCCGGTCTGTACCCGGTGCCCTCGTAGTTCGGCACTTGCCAGGCGTGGTCCTCGCCCGTCCTGCACAGACCCGAGGGCCTGTTCGCGGCCACCATCCCCTGGTTGTGGACTGGCAGCGTGACGTGATCATGTTCGCTGCTGACGGCTTCTCACGCTGGGTGCTCCTCCGGGTGCCTGTGCAAAGGGTGGCCGTAGGCCGGCCCAGGGAGGGCTCAGGTCGTCGGGTCTTCCCAGGCTGGAGTGCCGCGGGTTGCAGGACGGGCCGTCGTGCAACCGGCGGCACTCCCGCTGGGGTCTGGCGCAAGGCCCCCACCGGTTACGGGGCAGCCCTTCACCGGAGTGAGCCCCGGTGAACCGCCGGACCTTTACGGCTCGGCAGGGTAATTGGGAAGCATCACGCCCTCGGTGCGTCAGTCATACTGCTCGCATGAGCAGACTCACAGAAGTCATTGTGTTGGCCCGGGAGGCGGAGGCGGTGATGGCACCCCTGACCCGCCCTGATCAGGATCGGGAGTGGCATCAGTGTTTCACTCGCATCGACGATACCTTTTTCGCTGGCGGGGGCGTTCCCTCCGAAGATGAACAGTGTTATGTGTGGGTCATCCAGTTCGAGCGCATCAACTGGACTGGGCTCTTCGCGCACCTTGAGTCGCTGCCATGGCCTGAACCCTGGTCAGTGCAGGTACTGGTGCGGGACGAGGAGGATGATTGCTTCGGGCTGTGGATGCTGTATGACGGCAAGCTGACTGAGGTGCCATTGCCCCGGACCCGCCGAGAGCCGTTCTCCTACACAATCAATGGTGTGCTTTCACGCACAGATCGCCCCGGCTATCGCGAGTGACCCCGAGGCCCGTCCCCGCACGAATAAGGGGACGGGCCTCGTATTTTCTCGTTACTTACCGGCCTAAGCCCAGTTCGCCGGGTCTTGAGTTGGGTCATACCAGGGATCGATTGAGTCCCCCAGCAAGTCCCATGGGTCGATGGTGTCTTCAACCATGTTCCAAAGCCCGTGACCCCAGCCGTCTTCCCTGACGTAACTGGGTGCCTGAGCGGCCGCCAGGAGACCGCTGACGGCCAGGGGCATCACAGCTCGCGCCCTCGAGCCGGGAAGCCTTGGTACTACCGGCCTGCCCGGCACCTTGACGGGCGGGGCGGGACTACGATGGGTATCGAAGTTTCCTTGCGGATAGATCACCCGAACGTTGGGATTGCCCTGGTAGTAGTCGGCGTATTCCTTTGCCTGCGTCATATCTGCGGCAACGAAAATGACGGTCGACGTCTGGTTCTTGAGTTTGTTTCTGATCGTGCTGGCGTTTTGCTCAACCGTTCGGCTGGGCTTCGACTCCGTCGCGTCCGCCGTCTCCACTCCCACGATCTTGCCATTTTTCCACGTCACCTTGACGAAGTCCGATGTCGTCTCCGGTTTTACCGGATTCCCATCAGCATCCTTGAGCGGCGCCTTTTTCGCCAGAGTTGTATTTCCTGCCTGCGATTCGTCTTGCAAGAGGTACTGCGAGCCACTGGTGACGCCATTCTTCGGGTCATAGTAGAGGCCGGCCCGCTTCAGGTCTTCGTTGATCCAGTCGATTGCCTTCGCACCGGAGGCGTCGGGGGTGTCGGTCATGTGATGAGGGACACCGTTATTGTCGTAGACAGTCTTGATTTTGCCCGTGCCGTCTACGTCGGCCTGCAGCTTCTTGCTCTTGTCGACGTGTTTCAGGGTCTGCCCGTCGCACTGTGTTGGGTGCGTCTGACAGTAGGCTCGTTCGTCCGGATCGTAGAGCCCTGACGGGTCACTACTTGTAATCGGGTTGTTGTGGCTGTAGCCGTACCCGTCCATCTGGAGCGGGTCGGTGTTGTCCATCACCGGGTCCACTGAGATGAACCGGCCGATCGCCGGGTCATACTCGCGCGCGCCAAGGTGGGTCAGTCCGGTATCAGCGTCGCGGACGCCGCCGACGAAGCTGCGGTCACCTTGCCATGTGGCGGGCTGGTTGCCTCTCGGGCCACCGAACAACGCGGTCTTTCGGCGGACGACTCCCTGGGTTGCCGAATCGACCTGGGTGGTGCCGGTGCCGTGGTGGTCGGAGAACAGGAAGGTGAGCTTCCCGCCGGCCCGCATCGCAACAGTCGTTTCCCCGGCCTTGTAATAGCGGGCACCGGTGACGGCTCCGTCCTTCGCCAGCTTCAGTTCATTGCCGGCCGGCAGGTACAGGGTGGTCCCCGCCGAGTCGCTGCGGGTGAGACGATCACCGTCGGCGTCGTAGGTGTAACTTGTGACCAGGACGCCCTGGGTAGTGCTCGCGAGGTGACCCTCAGAATCCCATTCCAAGGTCTGTTCAGCAGCTGAACCGATCTTGCGGCTCTTGGTCGCACCTGTCTCGTTGTACTGGTACGACTCAGTCAACTGACCGGCGGGACCGGTTTGCGTGACCGAGGTCAAGGTGTGCTTGCCGGCAACCGGGTCCGCATAAGTGCGAACGACGTCGCCCGTCGGACCGGAAGGCGTTTTGTGCTGAATCTCGGTCTTCCGGTTACCAGTGGGGCCGTAGCTGTAGGTGGTCCAGTAGGCGTCCGGACCGCCCACAGTGGCCGCGGAGGGGCCTGCGGTGCATCCCTGGGCCACACCGGGTGCGACAGTCCACGCTTCGGTGATCTGGCGCAGGGCATCCAGTGTGAAGCACTGGGTGTCGGTCACCGCTTGGGCGTCCTGGCCCGAAATGGTTTGGACCGATGTGATATTGCCGTAGGGGTCGTAGCTGTAGTGGGAGTCGTCGATGCGCTGAGGGGCCAGCTCGCGATCACTTACTGAGCGGGTGAGGGCCCCGGTGTGCTCGTCGTACTCGAACGAGTTCCACAAGTGCTTACCGAATGCGCCGTACTCCGCACGGGTGACGCGGCCGTAGTGGTCGTATGTCATCGCGGAAACCAGTGGGTCGGTCCCTGCGCCGACCGTGTTCAGTTGTCCCCCGGTGGCTGTGTAGGTGTTGGCTACTCTTTCCGAGGGCAGGCCCCCGATGGCCGGGTGCTGGACCCACATCACCTGGCCGGTGTTGAGGTTGTAGCTTGTGGTCCACTTGTAGGTGCCGGCGAGTGCGCCGGTCTGCGGTGTCGCCGGAATGGTGATCTGGTTGACGACCGGAAGGTACAGGCTGTTGTAGCTGGTGACGGCCTCTTCATAGGCGTTGCCGTCGATCCAGCGTGTGGCCTTTGCGAGCCGTCCCTTGCCGCCGGCGGCAGTGTCGTACGACCACGTAGCAAGGGTGGTGGCGCCCTGCTTCAGCGCGGTTTTGCGGCCGAGCTCATCGTAGTCCGTGTGGAGGGTCTTGCCACGTGCGTTTGTAATGTCCGTGGCCCGGTCCCCTGCATCGAACGTGATGTCGGTGATGCCCTTGTCCGGGTCCTCGATGTGGGTCTGTCGGCCCCGGACGTCGTAGCCGTACCGCCACGTGGCGCCAGCCGGGTCGGTGACCTGCTCCAGGAGCCCGCGGTTGTTGTACGCGTACTTGGTTGTCTCGAACGTCGTCCGGTCGGCGTTTGTGTAGTGACGGATTTCTGTGTTGCGACCCTTGGCGTCGGTGAGCGTGGTTGTGGCGACACCGCCTTGTGCCGGGATCACCGTCGTGGAGTCACCGGTGTAGGTGGTGGTGGTTCGCCTTGTCTCGTCGCCGTACTTGCGAGCAATGACGGCGACGACTCGGCCTGCTCCGTCGTACTCGGTGTCTGTGGATGCCGGGTAGTTCAGTTCTTGCCCGGTGACCAAACCAGGCTCGGGCTGACCACTTGCGAAGTAGGTACCGGATGTGCGCCAGGCCAGCCCGCGCGTGTCGTAGAAGGTCTCGTTGAGCAGTCTCCCTGCACCGTCGGGTGAGGGTGCCTGGCTTTGCCGAACTCGCAGAAGACCGTCATACAACGCGTAGCTGGTGCGGTAGGCGCTGTTGTGGTCGAGATAGCTCGTGGTCACCACGTTGGGCCCGTCGTTGCGGACCGTGTACGCGAAGGTGTAGCTCGGGGAGTCGGGGTAGGTGGTTGCCGAGCGGGCCGGAGTCCAGATCTTCGTAACCCGCCCCAGCGCGTCGTACGACGTCGTTGTGACGCGGCCGTTGGCGTCCGTGACCGACGTCGGCAGGCTTCGCAACGGGTCTGCGACTGTCGTGATCTGGTGGCCGAGCGGGTTGGTGACCACGGTGGTGGTGGGCACCTCACCAACGGCTGGGGTGTAGGCCGTCGTCGTCTTCTTGCCGTAGAAGTCCGTGGTGCTCAGGGGTCGGCCGTAGATGTCGTAGTCGGCGGCTGGAGTAGTGCTGGTGGTGTCGTAGCCTGTGCCGGTGCCATTGATCTGCTCCAGTTTGGTGACGTCACCCTTTACTGGAGCTGCTCCGACGGTGGTCGAACCATCGAAGTAGCTGCGGTTGTCAGAGATGACGTCTGCCGGTCGGCTGATGGTGCTGCCGCATGCGCCGGCGACCACTTCGGTGCGGTATACGCGGTTCAGTATCCAGGCTGACGTATTCCGCGCGAAGTAGGCGGTGGTGCAGGTTTCGTCGCCAGTTTTCGATACGTCACCAAGGTCGGAGGTTGTCGTCACCATGCCGTAGGCGTCGAAGGACCGCGTCAGGGCGGTCTTTCGCACTCCACCCGTGACGGTGGTCTGGCTCTCTTCATTCGCTACGCCGGTGTGGTAAGCCATCAGATCTGGCAGGCCTGCGCGTGCGCGGGTGGCTGTGGGCGTTGCCGAGCGCCAAGGGGTGGAGGATGTGGCGGTGATCAGTTTAGAGGTGTCGTCGCCGTTAAAGGTGGCGGTCGCGCGGGGCATGCCCGCGAACTGGTCGCGGTCAGTGACGGCGACTCCGGCGTAGTCCTTTACGGCGGACCCGTCGAGGCCTCGGAAGTATCGAGTCTCGGTGAGTGTCCTGGGATCGCTTGCGGCACCGGTGCGGGTCTGAACCCGACCGTAGCCTCGTGGGACGCTGTACGTGCGGTCGTCGGCCTTGGTGAACTCGTCTGTGCTCTTGATCCAGGCGGCGCCGTCTAGGTATGAGTACGAGGTGACCTTGTCCGGCGTTTCTACGAGATTGTCGCCTTCGACGACCTGCGTGACCACATACGTGTTGAACCAGTCCAGGCCGGCGGTGTCTCCTTCGAAGGCCCATTTCACGGGGAAGCAGCGCCTGGTGTTGGTTCCGTCAGCCGGCGGCAGGTCTGTAGGCGTGCAGTCGGGTTGTGAGTAGTAGGCAGCGAGGGTGCCGCCGCTCTCAGTTGTGATTTGAGACATCCGTAGCCGGATGAAGGGGGCCAGGCTGTCGCCTGTTTTGTCCACCCGGTTGGGCCGTGGCTCGCCACTGAAGGTCACAGGAGGGAGGGGGTCGCTTCCTCCGGCTTTACCGGTGCGCTGGATCGACTTCAGCCACATCGGGGTCGAGACGCCATCGCCGGAAGGGGGGAATTCGTGTGCCAAGGACCAGGTGTCCACGTCTTTGTGGACGCCCCCTGTGAGCACCTTGGTGGTGATGGTGGTCAGCCGCTTCCGGGACCAGAAGGTGGGGGCGAACTGGTTCTTGCATTCGTCCCCGTCCTTGCAGTATTGGTCGAAGGGGACGTCGGGCCAATGCGTGGCATTCGTTTCGTCGAACGTGCCACAGTTGCTCAGGCAACGCTCAGAGACGCCAAAGGCGACCTGCCCCATGGGCTTGCTGGTGTACACGGCATTGGAGCGAAGCCCGTAGTCGATCCTGCCCAGCCAGCCGCCTCTGATGTACGAGGTGGGTGTGCCCTTGCCTGTGGTCTCGTCGAAGGCCCGGGCATAGTTGTTCTTTTCGGTGTTCCAGTAGTACGCCATGGCGTTGCCGTGCACGTCCACCACATAGTCGAGCTGCCAGCGCCAAGCCTGCTGACACCAGCCACTGCTGAAGCTCGCGTTGTAGCACGGTTCGCCGGTCTGATTGCCGAAGACAGGGACCGTCCAGGCGGAATTGGTCACCGGATCGTCGGCGGCCGTGCCGTTGTCCTTCCACCCGGGCAGCCTGTTCAGGCCAAAGAAGTACTGGGTGCCGTCAGCCGTGGTGACCTTCCAGTACTCACCGTTGTTGTCGCCGTTGGTAGCACCGGTCAGTCTCTCGACCTTCTCCGCAGAGTCGGCTTGCGGGTGCCAACCTTTGCCCTCCTCGTAGACCAGCTCTGTGGACTTGCCGCCAAGGTTGAGTGTGGCGTTGTCATTGAACCAGCACTGGTCGAAGCGCTTGGTCGTATTGGTACCGTCGGTCTTGTCATCCTCACAGGACTTGTA
The DNA here is from genome assembly GCF_040637635.1 of Streptomyces sp. NPDC028635. Classification (NCBI taxonomy): domain Bacteria; kingdom Bacillati; phylum Actinomycetota; class Actinomycetes; order Kitasatosporales; family Streptomycetaceae; genus Streptomyces; species Streptomyces sp. NPDC028635. Next base: position 18,408 of record NZ_JBEZWX010000001.1, read on the forward strand.
CCTGCGCTCGATGAAGCCCGGTTCGTAGGACCAGCCGTCACCTATCCAGCTCGGCTGGTTGTTGGAAGCCGCGGTTCGGCCATCCACCGACTGCGAGTTGTAGCCGAGGCCAACGTTTGGTTCCAGGCCGCCTGGTACCGAAGGGACCTGGACTGGATAGTTCCAGCTGAGCGCGCCAGTGGATCCTCCTGCGCTCCAGGAGCTAGACGCTTCCAGCGGGGTCGCTTTGTAGTCGCCGGTCGCCCCTGAAGCACCCGCTGTGACTGCCAGGATCATTGGCTGTGACTGAGCGGCCGTCATGGACGAAGCACTCTTGGCGCCAGCAAGCGGGCCCTCGTCAACTTGCGCCGACAGACGTCCAGTCTTCGTGTCGTTCGTCGTTCTCAGAGGCTTGTTGATGCGGCACTTGCTCAGCTGCGGAGTACGCCAGGCGCAAGACGGCATCTGAACCAGTCGCAGCCGTGCAGCCCAGTCGCCGCCGTAGGCGTTGCGGAACGCCGAGTAGTCCACCTCTACGTGCAACGCGTCCCTCTGACGCGTCACTGACTTCTGGTTGAGGGCCAGCAGCAGACCATCGACGCCGGCCTGGCGTGTCTTGGTTCGGTCTGCAACCGTGACCTTGACCCTGTCAGCAGGTTGCTGCGACGGTGCTACGCCGCGCCTACCTGCAAGTTTGCTGATGTACAACGGCAAGTTCCCAGCGCGACTGGCTTCTCCCTCCCGTACTTCCACGTCCGCCGAGCGCTGCTGAGGCCAGGCGGCCTTTGGTGGCTCGTGCCAGGGGTGCTTGGCCACGTAATCCGCTGGCTTGGCACTGCCCACCTTCACAGGTTGCACCGGCACAGTCTTCGGCTGCTTCAGGCCGGGGAGTGAAATCTCGTCCCCATTTCCGACAGCAGCGGACGAAGTTGCCGGTAGCACCCCCGCTATCACTACGGCAGCAAATGAGGCTGCCCATGCATGTACGCCGAAACGTCTCATGCACCCCTCCCTAAGTAATGCACAAGATCAACCGGCGGAGAATAGCAGGGCATGAGGGACGAGGAAGAACTACTCGCCAGTCATTTCCGAGACTAAGCCCGTCAGTGATGCACACAAAGAAGCCTCAAGCCTGCAGACATGGACCACTCACAGTAACCCACAACATAACGGAATGATTTATAACACATCGCCACTCTGCCTCCTGGCCTGCGGATACGCACAGGCGACGCCCTTCCACCAGGCATTGGGATGTCGTGAAGTACCACCCATATCGGACTGATCCGCAGTGCTTGATCAGCAGATTTTCTGTAGATCCGCCACAAAAGCCACATAAGGGCCTGCAGCTCGCTGATCTTGCAGCTATAGTCCCGAACGGCTGTCCACAAGAAGGGATTTTCATGCGACAGATAAGACCCGGGCGGGGGGCTTCAAGAGGGGAAAGACCCGGGTGGGGGGCGCCCAGGAAGCGGTGGGTTTCCGCCATCTTTTGCCTCTCTCTGGCGAGTTTCCTCATGGCCCCTGGCCTGGTTGCGCTGCCGCCTTCGGCTGCTGCCGCCACAACGGAAACCGACCCTGTCGCCACCGGTTCGAAGAGCGAAGAGGAATACGCACTCGAGCAGGCGGCGGCGACTGGCCAGCCCTACGAACTGCTCTCCGCACGGACCGAGTCGTCAGACACGTGGGCTCTGCCCGACGGCACTTGGTCGGTCAAGCGGTACGGCACTCCCGTCCGTGTGCTGCGGGCCGGCGTCTGGGTTCCCACCGACTCCACACTGGTCTTCGCCGCGAACGGCAGCGTCGTGCCGAAGGCCACGTCCGTGGCGGTCACCTTCTCCGGGGGTGGGAACGGCCCCCTCCTGTCAGGAGTGAAGGACGGCCGTACTCTGACGCTCACTTGGCCGAAGACGCTTCCCAAGCCCACTCTGGCCGAGAACGTGGCCACCTACCCCGAGGTGCTGCCCGGGGTGGACCTCCAGCTCAAGGCTGAGGTGGAGGGTTTCTCTCAGCTGCTGGTCGTCAAAACGGCCGAGGCTGCGAAGAATCCTGCACTGGCGTCGCTGAAGTACAAGCTCGACACGGTCGGGCTCAACGTCTCGACCGACCCCGAGACGGGGAGCGTCACCGCCGTCAATCCAGCCGGTCAGACCGTCTTCACCAGTCCCAGCCCGCTGATGTGGGACTCCACGACGGCCACATCAGGCACCGCCACCGCCACTTCCGGGGCGCGCACGGCGCTCGCGGCAGGGGCGGACGCCACGGCACCTGCAGATGCCTTCGAGCCGCAGGCCGGCGCACAGGATGCTCAGATGGCCACGACGGTCACGGACTCGACGCTCGAGATCAAGCCTGATCAGGCGCTGCTGACCGGGGCGAACACGCAGTACCCCGTCTACATCGATCCCTCGTGGGCCTGGGGCAAGCGGCAGAACTGGACACGGGTCTACAAGAAGTACCCGAACACCTCCTACTGGAACACCAAGGAGGTCGTGCGGGTCGGCTACGAGAACGAGACCTACGGCCTGTCACGGTCGTTCTTCCAGCTGGACACGTCCAACATCCGTGGCGCGCAGGTGAAGTCGTCCGTGTTCCGGATCAAGAACACGTGGTCGTGGTCCTGCCAGGACCGCCCCGTGGAGCTGTGGCGCGTGGGAGCCATCTCACCGAAGACCACCTGGAACCGGCAGCCCGCCAAGTACTCCAAGATCGCCACGGTGAACGACGCCAAGGGCTGGAGCAAGGACTGCGCCGCGGGCAACCTCGAGTTCGACGCCACCAGCGTGATGCGCGAGGCAGCGTCGAAGCAGTGGACGAGCGTCAACCTCGGCATGTACGCCTCCGATGAGACGGACACCTTCGGCTGGAAGAAGTTCGACGCCAAGACCGCCGTTCTGGAGACGAAGTACAACAACCCGCCCAAGACGCCGACGGGCCTCGGCACGAACCCAAACACGGCTTGCGTGGTCGGCGGTCTGATCGGCAATACGCGCATCAGCCTCTTCGCGAAGTACGACGACGCCGACGCGGGCAACCTGACCGCCGAGTTCCAGGTTTTCAAGGCAGGTAGCACTACGCCGACGGTGTCCCAGAGCATCCCAGCCGCCAAGGGAAAGATCGCCACCCTGGCTGTCCCGGACGCGAGCCTTCCCACCGGTGACTACACCTGGAAGACCCGGACTAAGGATCAGGACGGCGCCTACTCTGCTTGGTCGACCACCTGCAAGTTCTCCGTCGATCGCACCCGCCCGAGCAAGTCACCCGTAATCAGCTCCCCGCAGTTCCCGGACGGAAGAGCCGGCTGGCCCCTGAGCACAGGCCAGGCCCGCACTACGGGCACGTTCTCTCTCAGCCCGAACGGTGTGACCGATGTGCGCCGCTACTACTACCGCACGGACTGGGACGTGAAGCTGCTGGATGTACCCGTGACAACCGACGATCCAGCCACACCCGAGAACGAGGCCGCCGCAGTCGTCAAGCTGACGCCGCCAGGCGCCGGGCCGCACTTCGTCTACGCCTACAGCGCTGACTCCGCGGGCAATGTGTCAGATACCGCGGCGTACCTCTTCTACGCCAACAGGTCGGCCGAGCGGGACGGCCCCAATGACCTCAACGGTGACGGGAACAACGACTTCTGGAGCCTGGACGCAAACAACGCGTTGCTCACCTATGCCGGGCAGGGCAACGCACAGTTCTCCGCGGCAGCCAACGGTGGCATCTCGCTAGCCAACGCCCAGGTCACGTCACGGGGGGACTGGGGCCAGGACGGTTACAACGATCTCGTGTCTCTCGAGTACGACGGGGTGACCAAGACCAAGAGGTTGTGGACCTACAACAACAACGGTCGCGGCGCTGTCTCCACAGAGGAGCGTACAGAGCTAACGGTCTTCTGCCCCGTGCGAAATGACGAGGACTGCGTCGGGTCCGACGATTGGGCGGGAGACGATCACTGGTATAACGCCGAACAGGTCGTCGCTGCAGGCGACATCAACGGCGACACCAGCCCGGACATATTGGTCAAACAGGGCAAGCAGCTTTGGGCGTACTACGGGAACCGTGGCAGCCGTACTCTCGACGGCGTCCGCGAACCTGTCCTCGTCGGCAACGGCGACTGGGACCAGTTCACCGTCATCGTCCCCGGCGACACCAACGGCGACGGTCTGCCCGACCTCTGGCTGCGACAGAACGCAACGGGCGATATCTATCGCGTCTATGGGACCAAGGGCAGCGACGGGAACGTCGACGTGACTGCCTGGGGCGCAGCCGGCAATCGAGTGAAGATCGGTTCCGGCGTCAATGCGGCCGACTTCCCGACTCTCGGCTCTTCCGGCGACTTGAACGGCGATGGGATCGCCGACCTGTGGGCGCGCAAGGCCGACAACTCCGTGCAGGGATGGCTCGGCAAGGTACCGGGCTCGGACGGCATCGCCTTCCAGGCGTCGTTCCCCATCAGCCGAACCCAGCCGACCGGTACCCCGGGAGGTACACCGGGTAAGCCCGACATGAACGGCGACACTCTGGGTGACATGGTTGTCCATGCGCCCGACGGGGCTATTGCCATCCGTAGAAAGCAGCCGACTGGGCCGTACTTCGACACCGGTACTTACGTGACTTGGGGCTGGGAGGACTATCTGGGCAAGGCCGGCCAGGGCAAGCTGTACTTCGCTGATGTCGACGGCGACGGCACCAAGGACCTCATCGCCCACGGCACCGACGGCAACATCATCGTCCGTCGGAACAACCGCACCGGCACTGGCTTTGACACTGGGACTTTGATGAGTTCGCACTGGTCGAACTTCCTCGGGC